>NZ_JAOARI010000001.1 GCF_025210605.1 Halodesulfovibrio sp.
GACCATCGCCGATGATACTGCAGGGGAGCCTGTGGGAAAGTAGGTCGCTGCCAAGATTTATTTCTAGACCGCGTTTCATAAGAAACGCGGTCTTTTTTTTGGTCTATGCTTTAGCAAGTACGCTAGCAGGTGTTCTTTGTTTCCTTCCTCGATGATTCGTCTTTGCCTTTCTTTGGTTTGCTTCCGAACTGTGCTGATACAGTATCCCGTTCTGATACAATGTAGTGCCAATCCCTTGAGTGAGATAATCAACGTTTGGGAAAATTCTTTTTGGTAATTTTTATATGGTTAGTTGTAGAAGAGTGTTCCCAATACTGAGTAGCGTGTGAAGGATAGTGGATGAGGACATCGAATAGTTTTGTTTTAATTCATGGTGCATGGCACGACCACCATTCATGGGATTTTATTGTTCCTTTACTGGAAGAGGTCGGGCACTATGCTACTGGTATTGATTTGCCCGGTGCAGGTGAGCTTGCCCAAAGCCCAGCATCCTATTTTGAGAATCCAGTTGATCTTGACGCTTTTGCAGTTCAAGCCTCCCCGAATGCTTTCGTGACTCAGGAAGAACGAAATGAGGCGGTGATTGATCTCGTTCGCGAGTGCTACGCCGAAGAAGATCAAAAAGTCATTCTTGTTGGGCACTCTCTTGGTGGTATAACGGTATCTGCTGTTGCAGAAATGATTCCAAATATGGTTTCAATGATAATATACCTTTCGGCGTTACTTTTGCCACCTCAAGTATCCGCTTTTCAGATGTTGTCTCGAAAATCTATGAGCCAACGCATGACACCCCAATTGTATGTGGGCGATGGGGAGAAAACAGGGGCAATGCGAATCAACCCTAAGTCTACTGATCCGTCTTATCTTGATTTGGTCAAACAGACATTTTACGGTGACCTAAGTGATGAAGAGTTTCGCTTTGCGCTCAGCACACTCTTTCCTGATGAACCTATTCAGGTTGCAACAGTACCATCACCGATTACGCAAAAAAGGTTTGGTCGTATTCCTCGGCATTATATCCATTGCCGTAATGACAAAGCGTATCCTCTTAGTGGGCAGCGAGACATGGTGCACTTAGTTGATAAAGTAATGGGAAATAAGACGGTAGTGCATATGTTAGAGAGTAGCCATTCCCCTTTCTTTTCTCAGCCCAAAGCACTTGCAAAGATTCTTGATGAAATAGCTCAATCGTAGCGCCTGGGTCTTATACCACGGCATAAAAACGCCGGTTGCGGATAATATGACAACCGGCGTTTTGAATTGCTTATTGGTAATGCTAGAGCATGGCTATCCGCATTTTGTGAAGCCACATCCGTAGCATTTGTTACAGCCTTCCTCGAAAACTAGCTCACTACCGCATTCTGGGCAAAGCTGCTTTGTCAGTCCATTTGTAGCGTGGACTGAAACAGAGGACTTGAGGTAGCGATTTTCTAAAATCCAAGCAATTGCGTCTGGAATTGAAAGAAGCAGCCCTTTTTTCTGGAACACTGGGTGTTCTCCGCCAATGCCCTTTAGCTGGCGAACAATATCAATAGGCTCGATCCCTGCTCGCAGTGCTAAGGATACCAGTCGCCCTATCGCTTCGGCTTTTGCTGTAATTGAGCGTCCAGACTTTCCTATTGTTGTAAATAGTTCAAAAGGCTTCCCGTCTATTTCGTTGATGGTCACGTAGAGCACGCCCATGCCGGTTTCAACTTTTTGAGTGAACCCATATACAATTTCAGGTCGCTCAACTTTTTTCAACCGTGCAGGGGCGGTTTCCTCTTCTGGTTTCGAACCTTCTGTGCACAGAACCTGAGACTGTAAGCTTCCATCTCGGTACACTGTTACCCCTTTGCAGCCTTGCTCATATGCCATCCAGTAAATAGAGCGGATGTCATCTACAGTAGCCTCTTTGGGGACGTTCACTGTTTTTGAGACAGCATTGTCTGTATATTTTTGGAAAGCTGCCTGCATTTTTAAATGGTACTCTGCCTCTATATCCATGGCGGTGACAAATACTTTGCGTAAGTCTTCCGGAAGATGCTCAATATCGGCAATGCTTCCTTTTTCTGTAATGACGTCCATAAGATTTTCGGAATAACAGCCCCGCTCTTTTAAGGTAGATTTAAAGTACGGGTTGGTTTCAACCAGTTTATCTCCATCCATGACGTGGCGGGCAAATGATAGCGCAAAAAGCGGCTCAACACCGGAAGAGCACCCTGCAAGAATAGAAAGTGTTCCTGTTGGCGCAATGGTTGTAATGGTTGCGTTACGGTAAGGACCTAAATCACGCTCACCGAAAATAGAATCTGCATAGGCTGGAAATGCTCCGCGTTCTTTAGCAAGCTGTTTAGATGCGGCGCGACCCTCTGCTTGAATAAATTCCATGACTTTTTCGGCAAGATTGAGTGCTTCTTGGCTATTGTATGGAATTTGGAGCTGAAAGAGCATATCTGCCCAGCCCATAACACCAAGACCAATTTTGCGGTTGGTATGAACCATCTCTGTTATGCGATCTAACGGGTAGCGTGAGGCGTCGATAACGTTATCAAGGAAGCGAACTGCAAGATGTATGGTTTTGCGGAGCCTGTCCCAGTCAACCGAAAGCTCCTCTTTTTCATCCTGTGTCAGCATTATGCCCAGATTAATCGAGCCAAGATTGCATGCTTCATATGGCAGAAGAGGTTGCTCACCGCAGGGGTTTGTGGATTCGATCTCACCCAGAGCTGGAGTAGGGTTGTCGCGGTTAATTCGATCTAAAAAGACAATTCCCGGATCACCTTTTTCCCACGCTTTCTGCACAAGTATTTCGAAAACGTCTCGCGCATTCATGGTTCGAACAACTTCGCGATTGTGCGGGTTGATAAGATCATAATCATCCCCGCTTTCGACTGCTTTCATGAAGTCTTCGGTGAGTGCTACTGAGAAGTTGAAGTTATTAAATTCACCTTCACGTTCTTTTGCGCGTATAAAATCCATAATGTCAGGATGGTCAATGCGAAGGATGCCCATGTTGGCTCCGCGCCGTGTTCCACCCTGTTTGATTTGTTCTGTCGCTGTGTTGAATATACGTAAGAATGAGACTGGACCTGACGCAACACCGCCTGTTGAACCCACCCGTGAATCTTTTGGGCGCAGGCGGGAAAATGAGAATCCTGTACCACCACCGGACTTGTGAATCATAGCTGCGTGTTTAACTGCATCGAAGATTTCTTCAATGGAATCTCCTACAGGCAAAACAAAACAGGCGGCAAGTTGCCCAAGAGGCGTACCTGCATTCATGAGAGTTGGCGAATTGGGCAAAAATTCCATGGTAGCCATCATGGAATAGAATTCTTTTGCCAGTGTTTCAGGAGAGGCAGTTGTTTTTTCGTATTTGCTTTCTTCTGCTGCAATAGCAGAGGCGACACGCCAAAATAACTTGGTAGCGTCTTCTGTGGGATTGCCGTGCAAATCTTTGCGGTAGTAACGTCGCGCTAAAACAGTTTCTGCGTTCTCATTAACTTCTAAAGACTCGATATCAGCTGGTAGTTGTTGTTCAACCATTGCTTGCACCTTGTTCTTATATTGTATGTTAATTTTTGACGATTTTTTAATTAGTAATAGTTACTATAATAAATACCGCAAAGTTTCTATATAAAAATGATAATTTAGAAACAGTACACATTTTACCAAAAAAATGCCTTAAAATAAAATTGGTTGAGCCTTCAATAAGGCTTTGTATCAGTTGTTTTTGATCCACGGAGAACAAGAATACACTATGGTTTTCTGAAAATTTGACGGAAACACTATGACCGCTTAGGGTTAAACTTGGTTGCTAAACCAAACTTAGCTCATGGAAGGGAACAATGGTAAAACATATTTTGGTCGGCGTTGGATGTGCGGTTGTTTTTTCTGCCACTTTGGCTGTGTATGGAATTTTTGATGTGCATATTATCGCCTATATGCTGGCGATATGGGCTGTTGCCTGTATGTTTATGCGCGGGAAAAATGCATTGTATATTACCGGCGCGTTTGCTCTTGCAACATTTGTTGTGTGGGGTGCTGTGTGTCTGGGTGGTTTTGCTGAAAAAAATGCGGCAACACCGGAGCAGTATTTAGCGGAATATAATCCTGAGATGGCATTGTATACATTTGCACCAAACAGACAGGTGCGCATGGAACAGGAAGCAGGATTGCTGGCAAGAGTTGACCCACGTATTCAACCTGTGGCTCGCGAGATTGACTTTATCACAGACCAGAACGGGCTGAGAAATACAGAGGGAGTTAGTGACCCGAATGTATTGCTGATAGGGAGCAGTTTTGTTGTCGGTAATGGAAATACCCAGTCAGCGCTTATGAGTGATATTATGCGAAAGGAACATAACCTTTCTGCCTATAACATCGCGACTCCCGGTTCTATAGATCAACAGGCTTTACTGGCGTTAACATTAGTACGTGAGCAGAGTTTAGTGAACAACGGTGTGCTCTTTTTGTTTGAAGGGGAAGACTTCAAGCCGTTCAGCACAGAGGTACATTATCCGCTTAAGCGCTTTTTAAATTACCTGAGCAATAATGAGCTAGGAAGACTTTTGCGAGAGTATCGGGATGGATTTTTAGCAAACAGCGCTGATAGTGCCGGTGTTGTTACATATCCGATTGGCGCGCGTAAGCTGGCATTTTCCAAAGCATATATTGCAGAAACATTGGCTACTGCATATGAGGCAGACCCTAAATTCGAAGAGCTGTTAGCCGCTATGAGTGACAGCGCAGGCTTAGTTAAAGCCGTTGTGTTTGTTCCGACCAAAATGCGTGTGTATGCTTCACTGCTCGGTGGGGATGTTCCAGACATTCCTGATTCACCTAAGCTTGCTGCGTTGCGCGAGATGGAAAAGAAGCATTCATTTAAAGTGTATGACTTGACCCCGCATCTTCAAGCTCGAGCTATAGTAGAATGGGGACAGCGTAAGCAGTTTATTTGGTGGACGGATGATGTCTACTGGAATGAACATGGGGCACAGGTTGCAGCAGAGCTTGTGAAAGATATTCTTGCCGGTGCTATGTAATCTCAGAATATTTTTCTAAAATAGTGAGAGAATATTGCACGATTGATGATGCCGCTTAGCAAAAATGTGTGGCGTTATAAAAATAAATAAACCGCGTTGAGTTGCTGGAAAACAGGAACTAACGCGGTTTTTTACGATTTATAACAAAAAAGCCTGATTTTTGCGCAATTCTATATCGGAAATGATTGACATAAACACCTTATATCTGCATAGAATCAAAGGTATACATTACAAAGGCTTGTCTAGGGGGAGAACCATTTCGCAAGGAGGAAACTCGCATGCTGACTAAAGCTGAGTTTGTCGTCGCTCTTAAAGAAACCCTGCCGGAAGTGTTTGAAACCAAAGTTAGCGCAGAGAAAGCGTATGACGCATTTTGCAAAGTACTGACAAAAGGCGTTGTAAGTGAACAGGGTGTTCGCCTTCCTAATGTTGGTGCATTTTCTGTTTATGATCGTGCTGAACGTACTGGTCGCAATCCACAGACCGGTCAGCCTATGACCATTCCTGCCCGTAAGGTGGTAAAGTTTTCACCTGCTAAAGCGCTTATGGAAAGCGTCAACAAGTAGACAGTACCCAAAAGGTCGCCTATATGGCGACCTTTTGACTTCTTCCTATCTTTTCTTGTATTGCTTTCGTATTGTTGCAGATCTACATTCTATACCGAGTTGTGACCTTTTTGCCGTATTCGCCTGGTTAAAAAAAGCAGGCGCAGTGTGCATAAATAATCCTTTTACAATACAGGGTATTGTAGATTAATCACACTTTGCAGCAACAAATTGAGAAAGCATCATGGCGCCAGCTTGAGCCACGTTCAGTGAATCAAAGCCATGTGCCATCGGGATATACAAGGACACATCAAGCCGTTTGGCTACATTCGGGCGTATTCCTTTTTCTTCGTTACCAAGAACGAGAACAGCAGGGGTATGCAACTTTGCTTTATACAGATTTTCTGCACCGTCTTTGTATTCCGCACCATATACGAAATATCCCATTTTTTTCGCCAACTCTAATGTACGGGATATATTAGTAGCTTTCGCAACTGCAAGTTTTCCGAGAGCACCGGCAGATGCCTTAGCAGCGGCTGCGCCCAAAAATGAGGCGTTATGTTTAGGAATAATCATGCCGCCAGCACCGATTCCATAAATGGTGCGCGCTAATGTTCCTGCATTGCCGGGGTCTTGAATTTGATCCAGAACAACAACAAGCGGCAGCTCTGCTTCCAAAGCTTCTGAAAGAACTTCGTCTTCAGACTTAAAGCCAGCTTCAAATATTTTTGCAACAACGCCCTGATGGTTTCCGTTAAAGAGCTTGTCGAGGGACTGTTCCTGTACAAATGTAAAACGAATTTTGTTTTTTTTGCACATGTCAGTGATCTTGGCGATGTCTGCTCCGCGTTTACCTTTACGGATAAGCACGGAATCAACCTGTTCGGGTGATGATGCTAGGCGTTCGGATACAGGTTTTACACCTGGAAGAATACCATCGGTGTTTTCGTTGTAATGGTCACTCATAATTATATATCCTGAAAATATCGCTAAATAGATGTAAGATTCATTGCAAACTGATGATTGCCATGCCCTCTTGTATAGGGTAGGTGGCATATCATTATAAGGGTGAACTACCTGTCTAAAACCAGTCTTGCAATAGCTACACCCCGTTAAATGGAAAATAGATGCAGAAAAACTCTGATACTCACAAAATTGCTTTTCGTACGATTCTCCTTTCGTGTCTTGCTTGCATACTCCTTTCGGCTTGTGCTCCGAAACCAAGCAAACCCGTTGCAACTTTACCGGTTCCAGTGCCGGAAGAACCTGCCGTTATCTCAGAAGTAGTTGAGCTGGAAATAAGTGGCGAACCGGCAGACGAAGTTGTGGAGTTACAGGTACCGCCTGCGGATGACGCAGAGCCATTATCCACTGAAGAAATTGAAGCACTTGAAACACGCCTCAACATCGATATCGAGATGGATGAGAGTGATCGTAAGGTTGTTGAACAATATTTCAAGTATTTCACTCACAGAGGTCGCAAAACGTTCCAGCGTTACCTTTCACGCTGTGGAACGCTTCTTCCTCATGCTACAGAAATTTTTAAAGACAAAGGCTTGCCGGAAGAAATTGTCTATCTGGCATTTGTTGAAAGCGGATTTAATGCAAAGGCGTATTCACGCGCCGGAGCGTCCGGTGTATGGCAGTTTATGCCATATACGGGTAGAAAATATGGTTTGAAACAAAACTGGTGGATTGACGAGCGCCGTGATCCATATAAGTCCGCATCTGCTGCTGCTGATTATCTTCTTAAATTGTATAACGACTTCGGGGATTGGTATTTAGCCATTGCTGCATATAATGCAGGGGAAGGCAAAATCGGTCGTGCAATGAAGAAGACAGGGGCAGAAAGCTTTTTTGAATTGACTCAAAAGAACCACAAGCTGAGCCGTCGCGCACGTCTTCGCAAAGAAACAAAGCACTATGTTCCTAAGTTTCTTGCTGTTGTAAAGATTATGCGTAACCTCGAAAAGCTTGGGTTTGAACCAGCGGATACCGTTGCCTGCGAAGCCATTTCGCCGATTAAAGTAAAGGGCGGCACTGATTTACTTGCTCTTGCTAATGATCTGAATATTAGCTGGAAGACGTTCTATAATATGAACACCGCGTTTCGACGTCAGGTAAGTCCTCCGGATTATGAAGCAACTGCGTATGTCCCGTCTTTTAAGCTACAGAAGGCTATCGCGTTTCTTGAAAGCGACAAGTCCCGACCATATGCTGGATGGATTTCATACAAAGTACGCCGTGGTGATTCATGGTACCGTATTGGACGCAGACACGGGGTTCCTGTGGCTGTGCTGAAGAAAGTGAATAACCGTAGGTCTAATATGCTCCGTCCCGGTCAGCGCTTGATGATTCCGGGGAGCAATTCTACGCAGGTTGCATGGCGTAGCCCACGAGCTAAAACTCGCGCTATCGCTCAAAAACGAGGCAATTATGTTGTTCAGCGTGGAGACACTCTTTACGATATCTCCCGCGCAACAGGGGTCAGTGTAAAGACATTGCTGTCAGCAAATGGACTGCGCTCTGCAAAACGTCTTCGTGCTGGTAGCAAACTGTACATCCCTAATCAGTCCAGAACGACAATTGCTAAAAAATCATCGAACAAAAAAGATGGAAAAACCGTTGCGTACCAAGTGCGCAGAGGTGAGTCTGTTTGGACTATCGCTAAAAAGTTCGGCGTATCATACAAAGATATTCTTCGCTGGAATCGCTTGAGCAAACGCTCTATTTTACGCCCCGGTGACAGCCTGACTATCTATGCAAACTAAGCAAGACGATTTCAAAGCCCCCGTAAGTTACGGGGGCTTTTTTGTTGCCTTCATCAAAACTTTTCATTCATTGCAGGCAGCGGCAATGCTACTGTGACGGTACTATTTGAAAACCAAGCAGGAGTTGCGTCATGCATTCAAAGCCGCATAAAGCTTTTTATAAAGAATTACTGTCCGTCATTCCTAAAGAACGTATTTATCAAGATCCGCTACAGGTGTTGGCGTATGGTACAGATGCCAGTTTTTACCGCCTTATTCCAAAAATGGTTGTAGATGCAGAAACAGAAGAAGAGGTTTTATATCTTTTGAAACTGGCAGATACCCACCGTATTCCGGTTACGTTCCGAGCAGCCGGAACAAGTTTATCCGGTCAGGGGATTTCCGATTCTGTGTTAGTCAGAATAGGCGACGCATGGCGCAACTATCGCATTACAGAAAATGCAACTCGCTTTGTGGTACAGCCGGGGCTTATCGGTAGTCATGCTAACAGGGCGTTGCTTCCGTTTGGCAGAAAAATTGGTCCTGACCCCGCTTCAATCGACAGCGCTAAAATTGGCGGTATTGTGGCTAACAATGCATCAGGTATGTGCTGCGGGGTTGCCGAGAACAGCTATAAGACCCTGCACAGCATGCGCATGGCGCTTTATGACGGCACATTGCTCGATACTGCCTGTGAGGGCAGCAAAAAAGCATTTGCAGAAAAGCATCCTGAAATCATCAAAGGTCTCAATGATATCCGCGAGCGGGTGATGGCAGACGGTGAATTATCAGCGCTGATTCGCAAAAAGTTCAAGATCAAGAACACAACGGGCTACAGCCTGAATGCTATAGTAGATTTCGAGGACCCTTATGAAATCTTACAACACCTCATGGTTGGTTCCGAAGGGTCACTGGGTTTTATCTCAGAAGTCACCTACCGGACGGTTGTTGAGCCAAAATATAAAGCAACAACGCTGGCAATGTTCCCTTCCTTACAGGATGCCTGTCTTGCAACAATGGAATTGAAAAAGCAGCCTGTCGCAGCTGTAGAGTTGATGGATGAGCGGTCATTGCGTTCTGTGAGCGATAAGCCGGGAATGCCGGATTCGATTAAAAACATAGCCGAAGGCACAACGTCTCTACTTATAGAAACAGCTTCAAATGATCCGTTTGAGCTTGAAAAGCAGATTGAACAAATTGTTTCCTCCATCGATACCATCAACAAGCTTGAACCAGTGGAATTTTGCCATGACCCTATACAGTGTGCTCAGTTCTGGGCGGTGCGTAAGGGACTTTTCCCAGCTGTTGGTGCAGTTCGGGAAACAGGTACAACGGTTATTATTGAAGATGTAGCTTTTCCTCCAGAGCGTTTTGCAGATGGCGTAGCTCGGCTGGACGAGTTGCTTAAAAAGTATGAGTACGATTTAGCCATCATGTTTGGGCATGCTCTGGAAGGGAACCTGCATTTCGTGTTCACACAGGATTTCGGCATCGGTTCGGAAATTGATCGATATCAAGGATTCATGGATGAAGTCTGCAAGATGGTTGCGACAGAGTATAAGGGGTCGCTTAAGGCAGAGCACGGCACAGGGCGTAACATGGCACCTTTTGTTGAATTGGAGTGGGGAAAACAGGCGCACGATTTAATGCGTGAGATTAAAGAGTTGCTCGACCCGTATAATCTGCTGAACCCGGGGGTCATTATTAACGATGATCCGCGTGCACATTTAACCGCACTAAAGCCGCTGCCAGCAGCGCACAGTATTGTAGATAAGTGTATTGAATGCGGTTTTTGTGAGCCTATCTGTCCTTCTGCAAATGTAACCTTTACACCTCGTCAGCGTATTACAAGTTTGCGTGAGCTGCATAGGCTGAAAGATTCTCCATCAGAACAGCACAAGCTGAAAAAAATGTGGGCAGAGTATAACTATCTTGCTGTTGAAACCTGCGCGACGGATGGCTTATGTCATACACGGTGTCCTGTTGATATAAACACAGGTACGATGATTAAAGACTTACGGGCGCAGAACGTATCTTCATTTGCCAATTCAACAGCAGATTGGGTTGGACGTAATTTCAGTACGGTTGCCAAAGGTGTGCAAGTTGCGCTGAAGGGGGCAAACCTAGCGCATCGTTTGTTCGGAACTTCGTTGATGGATGCAGGTGCACAAGGGCTTCGAGTGATCTCGCTTAAAAAGATTCCATTGTGGAATAAAGAAATGCCAACAAGTGCAAGCCCTATTAAGCCAGTGCCTGTAAATCAAAGTAATCCGGATAAGGTCGTATATTTCCCAAGTTGTATTAGCAGGACAATGGGACCAGCAAAGGATGATGAAAATAAAACTGATATCCCGCAAAAAACGATTCAGCTCTTATTGAAAGCAGGGTACGAGGTTCTTTTCCCTTCCAATATGCAGAATCTTTGTTGTGGGCAGGCATTCGCCTCCAAGGGCTATACAGCTCAAGGCGAAGCGAAGTCTAAAGAGCTTTCCGATGCTCTGCTCGCAATTTCGGAGAACGGCAAATATCCTGTGCTTTGTGATACAAGCCCGTGCTTGCATCGTATGCTCGATCATATGGATAAGCGCCTAACCTTGTATGACCCGATTCGGTTCTGTCTGGATTGTCTGCCGGATAAACTTGAATTTGCAAAATTACCGCGCAAAATTGCAATCCATCCAACATGTACAGTTCGCGAAATGAATCTTGTAGAACCGTTGGTTCAGCTGGCAAACATGTGTGCAGAACAAGTTGTGCTTCCTCATGATGTGTACTGTTGTGGCTTTGCTGGAGACAGAGGGTTCTCGTTCCCAGAATTAAATAAGTCTGCGTTAGCAGATTTGCCAAGGCAAGTTGCCGATTGCGACGAAGCCTACTCAACGAGCAGAACCTGTGAAGTCGGACTAAGTTTGCACTCAGGGCTTCAGTATAAAAACATTATGTATCTGGTCGATGATGCAACTGTTCCTAAGAAAGAATAGGGTTGCCTCCGGCGGCGCTTGTCAGCGGGACTTTAAGAACCTTTCTCGAAGAAAGTTTCTTAAAAATTTCCAAAGACTTTTATTAGCGGCAACCTCCTGTTGTTTGCGTAAGTAGGTAGCCGCGCGTGGGTTATTTTCGAACTCGTAGGAGTGTTTTTTCAGTAAACAAACGGGCTGTCCTTTGTAAGAGGGGCAGCCCGTTTTAATTGGTTGAGTCGTCCTGAAATAGGTAGTGGTGCGTAAGCCGCGTGCGAACATAAACAACGGTTTGGTGTCGCGAGTAAAAATTTTAGGAAAGGGGTCTGGGGAGTAATCATTTTCCAAAAGGGTTGCCTCCGGCGGCGCTTGTCAGCGGGACTTTAAGAACCTTTCTCGAAGAAAGGTTCTTAAAAATCTCCAAAGACTTTTATTAGCGGCAACCTCCTGTTGTTTGCGAAAGTAGGCAGCCGCGCGTGGGTTATTTTCGAACTCATAGGAATGTTTTTCCAGTAAATAAAAGGGCTGTCCTTTGTCAGTAGGACAGCCCTTTTTAGTGAATATATAGGTAGTAGTGCGTAAGCCGCATGCGAACATAAACAACGGTCTGGTATCGCGAGTAAAAGTTTTAGGAAGGGGGTCTGGGGGATAACCCTTTTTCAAAAGGGTTTCCCCCAGCCGTCGGAGACAAACAAAAAACTAAACCAAGAAACTAAATCCAGTCGTCATCCTCTTCGATTGGCGCAAAGCCACGGCGCATTGTGTTTTCTGTTACAACACGCGGGTCGAGGAATTGTAGGAGATAATCAGGGCCACCAGTTTTGGAACCGACGCCGGACATTTTGAACCCGCCGAATGGCTGGCGTTCTACAAGCGCTCCGGTGTTGTTTCTGTTGAGGTACAGGTTACCTACGCGGAATTCTTTACGCGCCTGTTCGAGGTGTTCCGGTGAACGTGAGAACACGCCGCCTGTGAGGGCGAATCGGGTTCCATTGGCAATATCAAGTGCTTCATCAAAGGTTGCTGCGCGCATTACAGCGAGAACTGGACCAAAGATTTCTTCTTGAGCGATACGATGCTCAGGCTTGATATCTCCTACGATGGTTAATGGCACGTACGCGCCCTCTGCTGGGATATCTTCACGCTTGAGGAGGATGGTTCCTTCCTGCTCTGCGAGTGTAATGTATTCTGATACAGTTTTTTGGCAGGATGCATCTGCCAGAGGTCCCATGTAGTTTTCCGGATCTTCGGCGCGCCCAATTTTAATATCTTCGCAAGCTGCCACAAGGCGTTCGATAAAGCGATCATAAATAGGATCAAGAACGATAACACGCGAACATGCGGAGCACTTTTGTCCTTGGAATGCAAAGGCAGAGTAGACGACGTGCAGCACTGCTTCGTCGAGGTCGGCGTCATCATCAATGATGATGGCGTTTTTGCCACCCATTTCTGCGATAACGCGCTTGCATTGCTGCTGACCGGCTTGAACCACTGATGCTTTGTTCTGAATGCGTAAACCTACTTCCATAGAGCCTGTGAAGCAGATCATGGAAACTTTTGGATGCTCGATAAGGTAGTCACCCATAACGGAGCTTCTACCTGGGCAGTAGTTGAATACACCGTCCGGCAGACCTGCTTCGCGGAAGATTTCTACAAGGTTGTAGCCGACGCGGGAAGAGATGGAAGCCGGTTTGTACACAACTGGGTTACCAGTGACGATTGCGGCAGAACACATGCCGATGGCGATAGCAAACGGGAAGTTCCAAGGTGAGATAACCGCTGCAACGCCTTTAGGTTGGTAGAAGAGCTGATTGTGTTCACCCGGAGCACGACCCATTCTGCGTGGTTTGTCCAGACGCAGCATTTCACGGGCGTAGTATTCGAGGAAATCGATACCTTCGCCTACATCATGGAAAGCCTGATCCCATTGTTTACCGATTTCCAGAACTTGCCATGCGGAGAGTTCATACTGGCGTTGGCGTGCTATTTCTGCGGCTTTTAGCAAGCATTCTGCACGTTCTTTAGCTGGCGTATCACGCCATGTAAGGAATGCTTTGCCTGCTGCTTCAAGAGCGGCATCAATTTCAGCGGTGCCAGCCTGACATACATCAGCAAGTTTCTCAGAATAGTCGGCTGGGTTTGTTGTCGGAATAATATCGTCTGTCTGTACCTCTTTTCCGTCAATAAACAGAGGAATGATGCCGCCTGCTGTTTCGCGTACTTTTTTGATTGCAGCAGGGAAGGCGGTACGGCAACGAGGAATAGTGAAGTCGATCATGGCATCATTTTTAAATGGTGGCAGACCGTCTACAAGTTCTTTCTGTTTAGGTTCTGGGCGTGCTGCTAGCTCTCGTTCGAGGGTTATTTGCGGATTTTCCATCAGTCGCGCTACTTCAGCACCGTCTGCAAAAGACTGACGGAGGAAAGATTCGTTGGCTGTATTTTCCAGCAGGCGGCGAACAAGGTATGCCATGCCTGGAATAATATCGCCGTACGGGCAGTACAGGCGGACTTTGCCAGCAACATTAAGGAGACCTTTGCGGACTGGTTCTGCCATACCGTACAGCACTTGGAATTCGTACCGTTCTTCCGGAACGTTCATGGCTTTTGCCATTTCCATTGTGGCGGAAATAGAACGGATGTTGTGAGAACCGCAGGCGAAATAGACGAGATCGTGGTTTTCAAGCAAAATTTTTGCAACGCGTTCGAATGCAATGTCTGATTCCGGCTTATGCATCCAGACAGGGAAATCCCAGTTGTTCTGCTTTGCGAGTACGGACTCCATGTCCCAGTATGCACCTTTTACCAGACGCACTGCGATTGGCAGGTCTTCGGTTCGCGCCCACTGAACAAGCTGTTCAGCGTCTTGCTCTGTGCAGCGTAAGTATGCTTGCAGTACTATAGAGAGGTGCGGGTAGTGACGGAATTCTTGAGCGCTGCGCAGACGGCGGTATAGCTCGAGAGTGATTTCGCGGTATTTGAGTGATTCCATATCGATGCACAGAAATGCACCCATTTCGATAACTTTGCGATATACAGGCTCAAGGCGTTTGTAGATGCCTTGCACTGAGCCTTCGATATCAACAGGCTTTGCCTGAGAATATAGAGCAGAAGGTTTAATGGATACGTTCACTTTTGGTGTGTATCCCCAATCCATGCTAGGATCTCCGCCGTTACCGGCATGCGCTTTCCATTTGGATTGTTCTTCTGCGATTGCATCGAGCACTTCAAGGTAGCCGTCGCGGTAGGCATCTGCTTCTTCTTCGCTGACAGTCGCCTCGCCAAGCAGGTCTACAGTAAAGGTGAACCCCTCTTTGCGCAGCTTAGCAAGCCCTTTTACCGCTTCCTTGGTGTTTTGACCGACAATAAACTGGCGTCCCATGTTTTCGATGTTGGAGCGGATGGTTTTTTCCATAATTTTAGCGGTAAGTTTACCACCAAAGCTGGCTTTGCCTGCACCCCATTTGAGAACGGACGGGACTTCATGGTCATCACCGGAGAAGTATTCTCGAATATGACGGGATAACGACTCCGAAGTATTCAGATACGGAAATACGTCTACAAAACGGAACAGCTGAACTTTAAAATCTTCGTTCTTCATAGCCCAGTCCATGACTTTGCCAGTCCACCATCCCTTATTGAAAATAGATGGTGCTTCGCCACTGATGCTTGTGAAGAACTCTTTGCCACGCTCAACAATCTTCGCCTCTAGCTGTGTATCCATTCAGACCTCCTGAAGTGTACAAGTTATCAATCGATAGATTTTTCACTCTGTATGATTCGAACCCTATTAATCTACCACCTTTATTTTATGTATAATTATGACCAATGTTGTACAGCCTTAGCAAAATAGTGGCAAGCATCTGTGCGAAATTACAATATAATGTTCCAAGAACCCTGTTGCAAAAGAGGGTTGTGAGTTGTTTGTTTGAACAACTGTATGCAGTTGTCATAGCATTTTTACAGGTAACACTATCGCTACACATAAAAAAAGCGGTGTGCAAAAGCACACCGCTTTGGGATACAACTCAAGAGTAAACGCACTACAGCTTATTCACGTACTATAAAAGATACAGTGCGCGGAAGCGATACATGGTTTGAGAAGTGGCAAGAAGTTTATTTATTGCGGTATACAATCCGCCCCCTGGTAAGATCGTATGGAGAAAGCTCCACTTTTACCGTATCTCCAGGCAGAATGCGGATGTAGAACTTACGCATTTTACCAGAAATATGAGCAAGAACGACATGTCCGTTGCTTAACTCTACTTTAAACATTGCGTTAGGCAGTGCTTCCTGCACGACGCCATCAACTTCAATGGCTTCTTCCTTAGCCATGTTTTCCTCCAAATAAAACAGTTAGTAATATGAATTTTATACACAAAATTCGTCAAATTGTTACTATGGGTGGATAGCGACAAATCTACCGTACTGTCAATGGGGGGGACAGCTTTAACTTGGCTGTAACGTTATTATTTGCGTTTTGTTGGATATTCGTTCTTTTTATACGCAAGTGTCAGAAGATACACACCAAATATAACCATTGGTACGCATAAGAGCATGCCCATAGTCAGCCAGTGAAAAGCGATAAAGCCTAATTGCGGGTCTGGCTCACGGAAAAATTCTACGATGAACCGGAATATTCCGTAAAAAATGAGGAATAAGCCGGAAACTGCGCGTGTAGGACGTGGTTTTGCAGAAAATACCCATAAAATGATGAACAGTAGAGCGCCCTCTAACCCTGCCTCATATAGCTGCGATGGGTGACGGGGCAATGGGCCTGCGTTGGGAAATATCATTCCTGTAGGTGCATCTGTTGTTCTGCCCCATAGCTCTGCGTTAATAAAGTTGCCTATCCTTCCGAAAAACAATCCCGGAGGAACCATAGGTGAAAAGAAGTCACCTACTTCAAACAGCGTCATGTTATGTTTACGTGCAAATAAGCAGAAACAAATGATGACACCCATTAAGCCGCCATGAAACGACATGCCGCCGTTCCAGATTGCAAGGAGTTGTTCCGGGTTGGAAAGGTAGTACGATAAGTCGTAAAAAAGAATGTATCCGATTCTGCCGCCCAGCACGACGCCGAGCACGCAGAAGGTTACAAGGTCGTCGACCATTTCGGATGTCCAGTTGTTGGTCGGCTTGGAAGCACGATACTTACCGAGCAGCCATGCTGTAAAGAATCCGAGAAGGTACATAAGACCGTACCAGTGAACACTAAGAGGACCGATAGAAAAGACCTTTGGGTCTATAGTTGGGTATGTAAGCATATATGTCTCCGTAACAGGATAGTGCTCTACTGGTCGAGTTTTATTGCGTCAATCATTGTTGTGCGATTTATGTACGCAATCCAGGTGATGCACTGTTATTCCGGTGCGCTTGCTTCGCCCGGAAAAATGACAGTAGCAGAGCGTTGAAGATCATACCCGCCGAGCTTTTTTGCATAGGAGACTATGCGCGGATCGCGCAATAGGCTTATAAAATTCTGAATGTTTTTATCAAAGTAGTGTGCCTTAGGAATGATGAGATCGTAGCGTTCCCACTGTACAGGGATAAAGTCGAGATTAAGTGCCTGCGCAACTGCACGGATGCCAAGTCCTGTGTCTGCATTGCCGTTAATAATCTCGAAGCCGACGTCTATATGACGTCCTACGCAGTTTTCATAACCGGGGATAGTTGTGTTTTCTGCTCCGGCTGCTGCAAGTTCTGCGTCAAACAATAGCCTTGTACCAGTACCGGAAGGGCGGTTGACGACCGTTATCTTGCCGGAGGCGATATCTTTAGTGCCGGTAATTTTTTTCGGGTTTCCCTTGGCAACAATGTAGCCTTGTTCTCTGAAGGAGAAATTAACAATGGCAGGTGGCTCTTGCATTTCATTTTCCGTGAAGGAAAAGTTGTAGTCGCTTTCATCCCTGTCCATAAGGTGACTTGTGGCAATGTGAGCTGCGCCACGATGCACAGCACGGATTCCGCCGAGACTGCCAAGATTGCAGAATGCAGCGTAGGAGCCTTCATGTTCCTGCATGTAAATTTTCATAGCATAATCAACGAGCATATCGTTGCTGCCTGCAATAATCAGCGTTTTCTCCATGACAGGTTCAGCAGTGAGCTGTTCTGGAAAATTCATAGTGCGGGCTTCAATCCACTGTTCCACCAGATGGGCAGGAAACAGCCATTTTCCAGTAGCTTTGGTAGCTGGAAGATTTTTTTCAGAGATGAGTGTGTACACCATCTTTTCGTTTACACCGAGGTATTGTGCAACTTCTTTAGTAGATAACAGTTTTTTCATCAGCTGCCTCCGTAGTAGGTGTCATGGGTCTGTAGATGAGGTAATGTCATAAAATCAACCTGACAACCACTATTCTCAGATTGTTGGCAAACTGCATAGTACGAGTTGAAAAAAAATTGTGATCGCACGGTTTATCGGTCTTCCATGGGACTGTTCTTTTTTGTCTTTCTGATTTTGCAGAGAGTTATTGGGCGCTTCCGGCTAGAAATTTTGCCAACAGTCTTATTTCTTGTATGATGTTTCGTATTATGAGTATGTTTGCTATCAGCTTGCTTGCATACTACAAACTATTAAGGTATTGCCTCTTGCCTTCTTGTGTATTCTTTAGATGGAAGGCGATACCTTCCGCAGACTTCTGTCATCGTCTGCATAATTTTGAATATCAAGAATATAAGCGGAGTTATCTTCGCTATCTCATATTTTCGGAAAGAATCATGACTTCTAAAATAGCACTTATCGGACGCCCGAACGTGGGTAAGTCCACTCTTTTTAACAGACTTATACGCAGTAACCGCGCAATCACACATGACCGCCCGGGTGTAACCCGTGACCGCATGGAAGGCTTCGTGCGTCGTGACGGTGAAGAATGGACTATCATTGATACCGGTGGGGTAACTCTGGATGAAAACCAGATTACTGCTGCTCAGGGTCCTAATGAACTTCGTGGGTTCGAAGACGAAATTCTTCGCGGTGTAACAGAAGCGATCGACGAATGTGCGGCGCTTTGCCTTGTTGTAGATGGTCGTGATGGTCTGCTGCCGTTTGATAGACGCCTTGCCACATATGCCCGAAAAACAGGGTTGCCTGTGCTTTTGGCTGTGAACAAGGTTGACGGCGGAGAGCTGGAAGAAGAGTACACAGCTGAATTCCATGAACTTGGTTTTCCAATGATTGCTATTTCCGGCGAACATGGGTTCCAGATGCGAACTTTTGAGATGATGCTCCGTGAGATGCTTCCGAATGAGGAAGAAGAGGAGTTTGCAGCACCGGACGAATACAAGCAGCTCGGTCTTAAAATCGCTATGCTTGGTCGCCCTAATGCTGGGAAATCTTCCCTTATCAATGCGCTCACAAAATCTCAGCGCATGATTGTTTCTGATGTTGCGGGCACAACTCGTGACTCCGTTGACGTTACCTACGAAATTGACGAGAAACTCTACACCTTTGTAGACACCGCAGGTATCCGTAGACGAACAAAAATTACAGATACTGTTGAGCGTTACTCTGTAAACTCATCCATCAAATCAAGTACTAAAGCTAACGTAACATTGCTTGTACTGGATGGTGCAGAAGGCGTTACCGCTCAGGATAAGCGCCTCATGAAGCTGCTTGATGAGCGTAAGACTCCGTTTATGGTGCTTATCAACAAGACAGACCTTGTTGATCCTAAGCAGATGCAGGAAGTACGCAAGCAGTACCAGCATGAACTTGCATATTGTGGACATGTTCCAGTACTGCATGTTTCAGCACATACCCGCATGGGGTTGAAAAAGATTCTGCCGCTGGCTGAACAGATTTGGCAAGAATGCGCTGTGCGTATCCCGACAAGCATGCTTAACCGAACTTTGGAAGAAGTTGTTACCAAGCATCAGCCACCAGTAGTTAAACGTGTGCGTCCGAAGTTCTTTTATATGACGCAGGCAGAAAACCTGCCGCCGACATTTGTATTTTTCTGTAACGACCATGAGCGCTTGAAAGAGCATTACATCAGGTACTTGGAAAAAGCTGTCCGCAAGTCATTCAAAATTGCACATGCACCAATCAGATTGAAGTTTCGCTCAAGTCATTCCAAGCGTTCTTTCCCGAAAAAGAAAAAGAAGCGTTAATACAAAGCCCGTACTCTGTACGGGCTTTTTTTTTATGCAACTTGCGCGTTGTCAGCGTGCTCTTTCAGGATTGTCATGTGCGAGATTAAATCCTCAGGACTAGTGCTGGCATCGAGTGTCAGTGTATAGGGGTCAATGTATTCGGTGTGGCGGGCATGTTCCTGATTGATAAACATGATAATGCGCGATGGCGTCAGCTGTTCGGCTTCTTCCATATCTCGTAAATTTTTAATGAGCCAGTAACTATCCAAGGCTATTGAGCCTGTATCCAGCAGAATAATTTCCGGTTGGTAGAGCTGCCGTGCATCTACACCTTTGGAAACGTCTTCTACCTGTGCTGTGATATACCCTTGCATATGCAGGTGGTGCTGCAATGTGCTGCTTTGTCCAGATATCTTTGCGATAATGAGCACCATTCCTGCGGTGAGAGATTCACCAACAGGCGTATACGTGCTGACAGTGGGGAGCAGTTTGCCACATAATCTCGAAAGCAACTCGTTTACCATGACAGGTTTTCTTAGACAAATGATGTTCGGATCAAGGTAGGTTGGCTCCCAATAAGAGTGAGTGACGGTATATATTGCGGTGGTAAGCAGTTTGCAGTGTAGATCGAGTGTTTCTTTGGGAATAATTTCGAATGCACACCCGCAACTTATGATTGCATCATAAGTATTCTGCCCTTCGATAACTTCCTGACAGGAATTGTCGGTTATGGGGCTGAAGGTACATGTAGCTCCGAGTCTGCTCAGGGTTTTTCCGATAAAATTGATTGTATTGTGTTCACAATATGACAGCAAGATTGTGCGTCCTTCAAGGATGGTATGCAGGTTGTCGCGAACTGGGTATTGCGGAGTCAGGTTTACCTTAAGTCCGAACACATGAACATCCCGTGAAGATACATTCTGCAACAATTCTATGGGAAACATTTGTATCATGCGCTCAATAATAGCTAAACTCAGCTGCTGCCCTTTCTCGCCGTAGTATTCCGGTTGTGGCAGTGTTCCTAGTTCCGCAGATTCGCTTGTGTGATCGTTGATCTTTTTTTGTGCACACACTTCAAAAAGAATCTGCATACGACTGTTCAGCACTTCACCTGCCGTTACGGTTAAAACAATAGTCCCTCCATGCACCTTTTTTCCTGCCAGATTAATCAGATTACTGAGCACTTGCAGTGACTTTGAAAAATCAAACCAGATTTTTTGTGGCACAGCTGGATCAAGATATATGCAAATGTCCGATTGCATTTGCATTGCCCGCGAGTATGTGGATGCATGAACTTGCTGGAGGAGTGTTTCAATATCAAACATCGAGCGTTCGAATAAGATACCGCCTGTTTCCAGCAGCGCAAAATTGCGCATACTGGTAATATGCTCTGAAAGGAGTTCTGTTTGAAATTGCAATTGCTCCATGTGCCGTTGTTGTATTGAAGAAGGTTGTGTCTCGCTAAGCAGGATAAGTGATTGATTTAAGGCTTCAGCCAGAGGCTCAAACTCCTGAGTCAGCCCCATGTAAAGCTGATGGCGCTCTTTAGTCATTAGTTCCGCAGAATTTTTAGCTTGCTGAAGCCCTCGCTCTGCAAGCACATGCTTAGTAATATTGTAGAGCATTAGCACTAAGGAAGGCTGGTTTGTGTATTGAATATACTTAATGACTGTTTCAACGTGCTGTGAACGTTTTCGGAAAGAGTTTAATCTGAGTCTAGCGCTGAATATGTTATCCGTGGCTTGTTTGTTGTTAGCGGCTTGCCGGACATGTGCCATTCCAGTAATGACTTTCAGCTGATCCACAGAGCCGAATAGCTCTTTAACAGGGAGACCGAAAAAGTTTTTCTGTGTCCCGCCGAGCAATGTCAGCAGTTCGTCATTCCACTCAATAATCCTTCCCTCAAGATCACAGACAATAATGGCTGTAGTACAGGCTTCAAACAAGGCTGTGTGCCGTTTATATTCTTCACTTTTTATAAGTATGTCACAGTATTTTACGAGACTACGTGCTCCGTTGCTGATTTCAGCAATAGAAGTGGAATCTGCAAGTGCTTGCATGTTCGTTCGATCTTTCTTTTTGTCACCAGTGAAAGCGGTGAGCTGTAACAGAGACCGTATGCCGTGTCGGGCAGCTTGTAAGATGATAAAGTAGGCAATAACACATCCAGCTAGGCTAATAAGAAGCCAGACAAGAAGCGCATTCGAGAGGTTGGGAGTTAACGAACTGGTATGCGCGTATAAATAAAGGTTGTTGATGCCTATAGGTATAGCAAGGTGCTTGTGGGTGGCTAAAGCCGTGAGGGGCATACAGTGCAATGCATCTTGAAGCATTGTTACTGACTCTTTGGGTTTTTTGCCCGTAAGCACATCTGTAAATTCCCCATGTTCAAGAATAAGAATACTATACGATTCTTTGTCGAACTCTACAGAGGTGGTGAAAGAATTAAGGGAGATGGTGCTACCAAGGATACCAACAATCGAACCTTCCAGCCTAAGGGCGTGCGTTATGCACAGCAAATATTGTCCTATTGCATCTTTATATATAATAAAGTTGGGAGATGTAGACGAGCGGTGCAAAATTTTTTTTACATCAGTACTCGGTGAGCCGTATGAAAATATTTTATTGGTTTTTAGTGATTGAACAAAGTAGGTTTGCGGGATTTTGAATTTATGAATGGTGCTTATCCATTTTGAGATAGCAAATTCGTTATCGAAGGCAATGGCATTTAACAGATCAGTATCCTGAGCAAGATACCGGATAACGGACTGCTGTTTTTCAATCTCTTTATTGAGGTGCATGCTAAACAGCTTTGATTCTTCGATTCCCTCATCTATGTGGTTTTGATGAGCGTGCATAGCTTGCAAATAGTAGTTCGAGAACAGAAAAACTAAGGAAAAAATAGCTAAAATAACTAGTAACAGAGCACTTAACCAATAATGAACAGAATGTTTGGTTACTGAATTGAAATTTGAGATATGTCGAAAAGAGCATTGCATTGTCGAAAAGTACCCCTTTATATCAGTAAGATAGCTGATGAGTAGTACACATTCAGGATTAACGGTATTAGAGATGACGTGTGCTTTAGCCTTCGGCGAGTTCCGACGGGCAGGCGAAAGAAGGTGGGGTGTCTCCGACGGGCAGGCGGGCGCTGCCCCCTGCACCCCCGCAAGGGGACGCGTCCCCTTGACCCCAATTAGGTAAATTTTCTTTTATGTCCTATTCTAATAAGTTCACAACAAAAGGACTTATCCAAGGATGGAACAAGCA